>NZ_CP092457.1:0-4275 GCF_023757925.1 Acinetobacter sp. AHP123 | reverse complement strand
TATCGTGTTTTTCATGAAATGCGCACTTACGACTTGGATTTGATCCAAGTCAAAGTTTGCGTAAGGGGATACCCCTTAACCCCAAAAAATTGCTACGCAATTTTTTAAAAGCAAAAGCAAAACCATCACAAGGCTAAGGCATGGCAATTTATCACTGTACGACTAAGACCGTTAACCGAAGTTCGGGACGAACTGCGGTAGCATCTATGGCCTATCGTGCAGGAGAAAAATTGACAGATGAACGGACAGGGTTAACGCACGACTTCACGAGAAAAGAAGGTGTGGTGTATACAGAGATTCTTTCTAACTTGGATACTGAATTAGACCGAAGCAAAGTTTGGAATCTTGCGGAAAAATCAGAAAATCGGAAAGATGCCCGAACCGCACGTGAATGGGTGATTGCTCTACCGGACGAGCTGGATGAAGAACAGCGAAAAGAACTAGCAAGAGAGTTTGCTCAATCTTTAGTAGACCGTTATGGGGTGGTTGCAGATTTAGCGATTCATGCACCTAGCAAAGGTGGAGATGATAAAAACCATCATGCACATATCTTACTGACAACTCGCAAAGCAGAATTAGATACTGAAAATAAACTGGTTCTCACTCAAAAATCGGAAATTGAGTTAAGTAACACCAAAAGAAAAAGCTTAGGCATGGGAACAAGCCAGGAAGAAATTAAACAGATTCGAGCCACCTGGGCAAACTTAGCCAATCATGCTCTGGAATATGCAGGGTATCGGGAAAGAATCGACCACCGCAGTTATGCCGATCAAGGTAATCAGCTACAAGCCACCATACATGAAGGCAGTAAAGTCACCCAGATGCGCAGAAAGGGCATAGATACTGAAATTAGCCGTTTCAACGACACGATCAAACAGCAGAACAGTCAACAGCTCCAATACAAACAACAGCACAAGGAACAGACCTTAGAACAGGGTTTCAACCGTGTTGAAAAAGGCTTTGAGCAATGGAAGAAAGATCAGGAAGCTAAACGCCTAGAACTGGAACATAAAAAGCAGTTAAAGCTACAGCAAGAACAAGCGATGAAGCTGAAACAACGCAAAAGCATGAATAGAAATGGGCCTTCCCTATGAGCAATCAAAACGATTTAGACGACCAGTTATATATTTTATTGGCATCCATGAAGGAATACAGGGAAGCCATAGCAGATGATAACAAGCGATTAGAGACGTTTTACAATAAGGTAGCTAGTGGAGTACTAGAACAGAGCAAAAAGACCCTAAATAACGCAAATCAGGAAGCTACACGTGCCCTTCAAGGTCGTATTCAGGAGTTAGATAAAGCCACCGATAAATTGAACTACAGATTTATTGCCTTGTTGTGTGCAATTTTCCTTAGTCTGGTATTAGTTTTCCTGTCTTTTATATTTTTATTTATTCCAAGTTTTGATGAGATCAAACAACGTCGTGCTGAAGCAGCTTGGCTAGATCAAAGCTATAAACTCGATATTAAAAACTGTAATGGTAAATCATGCGTCCGAGTTATGAAAAATGACTGTCATGGAACGAATAAGGATTACTGTGTTATTGATCCTAAATAATACCAACTAAATACTTTGCTTGGTTCTTCTAGAAATCTTGTCGATACCGACTAGCGCAAAGTGGCTCGACTTTGAGATATAGCAATAGCCATGTCTCAAAGTATCGAGCTTTACTTTTTATTTTGCTTATCAGATTTTATATTTTCGCAATGTTTTAAAAAATTGGTTTTAAATCCAGTTTTTTTTTTGTAAAGTAATTGCTAATATTTGTTAATAAATGTGTAATTGCTAAATATAATTTTAGTGTTATTAACCATGGATTTATATCTTATAGCTATACTTTTATTACTTATATTAGCCGTTTGGTTGATCTATTCATTATATAAAGAATGGAGGGATGATCCTTTCAACAATAAGAGGTAATATTAAGGTAGCATCTGCACCCTATACAAAAAGTGTAAAAATTCAATTCTGTAGTTTCTTTTTTGCCCAACCTCCCCAAGGTGGGCTTTTTTTTTATGATTTTTCACGTTCCACGCCTATTATTTAAGCAATGTTTCACAACTTTGATTAGCTCCATTAAATAATTAAAACCTAGATAATAAGAACCGAGCGAGTGTCTACGAGCGATTGAGCATCATCAAAATTTCACGCTCGTCTTTTCTCTGATTACAAGCTCCCTTTCGATTTTAAACGGTAGGTACAGAGCATCCCGAATGGGTGCGAACTTTGGAGCTTTTGCTTTTCAAAAAGTATGAGCGAAGCGAATACATTACCAATGCTTTTTCTTTTAGATTTCACAAACAGGATTAACCAAAAACTGCCCCACGAAGCGAGGAACGAGCTTCAATAGAGTACGAGCTTTAGCGAGTACATAGGGCAGTTTGTACTCCCCTCTCGAAAGGCTTTTAATTATTTTTAAAGCTTTTAAATGCTTTTAGGAAGGGTGAAAGCATTGGTATACGTGAATTTCAGAAGGCATAAACGGACAGTAGCTCTTATATAAACGGACAGTAGCTCTTATATAAACGGACAGTAGCTCTTATATAAACGGACAGTAGCTCTTAATTAAAGGACATTAAATAAGTTGACCTTAAAAGGATATTGGAATACATTGTCTTTTAATTCAATAATAATAAGGACTGTTTTATGAAGAACAGTTTAGTTGTGAAAGATAATGCTTTAATCAATGCCAGTTATAACTTGGAATTAACAGAACAGCGTCTGATTATGCTTGCCATCATTAATGCCAGAGAATCAGGGCAGGGCATCACAGCCGATAGCAAGTTGGAAATTCATGCTAGTGATTATGCAAAGTTGTTTAATGTATCCATTGATGCTTCGTATAAAGCCCTTAAAGAAGCAGTGAATAACTTATTTAACCGTCAGTTTAGCTATACAGCC
The DNA here is from genome assembly GCF_023757925.1 of Acinetobacter sp. AHP123. Taxonomy (NCBI): domain Bacteria; kingdom Pseudomonadati; phylum Pseudomonadota; class Gammaproteobacteria; order Moraxellales; family Moraxellaceae; genus Acinetobacter; species Acinetobacter sp. AHP123. The sequence continues at coordinate 1,370 of NZ_CP092457.1, read as the reverse complement.
GAATATAAAAGAACAGGGAAAACTGGTGTTGTACGTTCACGTTGGGTTAGCCGTATTTTTTATGTTGATGATTTAGCATTACTAGAAATAACTTTTGCTCCTGATGTTGTCCCACTGGTAACACGCTTAGAAGAACACTTCACAAGCTACCAAGCCAAACAAGTCGCACACTTAACAAGTAAGTACGCTACTAGGCTTTATGAGCTTCTTATAGCTTGGCGTGAAGTCGGTAAAGTGCCACAAATAGAAATTAGTACTTTTAGAAATAGACTAGGACTTTTAGAAAATGAGTACACAGCAATGAGTGACTTTAAAAAGCGTGTACTAGAGCCTTCTATTAAGCAGATCAATGAACATACAGATATTACCGTGACGTATGAACAGCATAAAAAAGGACGTTTAATTTCAGGCTTTTCATTTAAGTTAAAACAGAAGCAACAGCCAAAAATTGAAGTTAAGCGTGATCCCAATACACCTGACTTTTTTATCAAAATGACTGATGCCCAACGTCATTTATTTGCCAATAAAATGTCTGAAATGCCTGATATGAGTAAATATTCGCAAGGAACAGAAAGCTACCAACAATTTGCTATTCGTATCGCTGATATGCTTTTAGAGCCTGAAAAATTTAGAGAGCTTTATCCTTGCTTAGAAAAAGCTGGATTTCAGCCAGCTTAAAACTAACTAGGTTCAATAGCGGTTAGTAAGGCTAGTATCGTAACCTGCTGGATAACCGTTAAGCCCTACATTCGTAACCTTGCGATCACTATCAAAATCTGGCTCCCAATCTTCATCTTCTGTGTGAAGTTGCTCGTATGATGGATTGTAGAAAATATCTGCTAGTTCAATATATTGGTCACTAGACTCATCGACTCCCATAATTAAGAGCCATGTGCCATTTACTTCTTTAATAGAGGTAAATCCATTCATGTTTTTAAGAAATTTTTTAGAAAAACTATCTGCCTCCTCAAATGACTTAAATTCCTTTTCAAAAGTATCGTATTTTTTTTCTTGAACTTCATTAATAGGAGGTAAGTTAAAAAGCTGTCTATCTCTATTTTCTATTAAATATTCGTTGAGTTCAGCGAGTATTTTTTCTTTGTTAGCTTCATTCTGCATTTTCTTAATTAAATAAGAACCGAGCAAAATTTTACGCCGAGTATCATCTTTTCGTTGCTGTTCTTTTTGCTTGGTACGTTCTCTTGCTTCGATAGCCTGTTTACGAGCCTTTAACTGTTTCAGCTTCTCTAACTGGGCTTCGATTTTCTTTTCAAGAGTTTCAGCAGCTTTTGTCATGATTCAGATTTCGGGATATAGAAAACCACTCAAGCATAAGGCCCTATGAATTGAAATTCAAGCGGGCTATATGC
>NZ_CP092456.1:0-7232 GCF_023757925.1 Acinetobacter sp. AHP123 | reverse complement strand
TAATTTACTATCGGGATAATTTACAAATCGAGGACAAGGACAATATTCAAAAGGTTTTAAATACGCTCATTCCAGAGTATCAAGCCGAACAAAAAAACCAAACAGCTAAGAAAAATTAGGCTTCAATATCGGGCAAATCAAAAAGCTGTCGATCTCTATTTTCTGTTAAATATTCGTTGAGTTCAGCGAGTATTTTTTCTTTATTGGCTTCATTTGCCTGCATTTTCTTAATCAAGTAAGAACCGAGCAAAATTTTACGCCGAGTATCATCCTTGCGCTCCTGTTCTTTCTTTTTGGTACGTTCTCTTGCTTCAATAGCCTGTTTCTGTGCTTTTAACTGTTTCAGCTTCTCTAACTGGGCTTCAATTTTCTTTTCGATATTTTCAGCAGATTTTGTCATAACGGTTAATTTCGGGATATAGAAAACCACTCAAGCATAAGGCTCTATGAACTAGAGTTCAAGCGAGCTATATGCTATCGTGTTTTTCATGAAATGCGCACTTACGACTTGAACTTCGTTCAAATCAAAGTTGCGCAAGGGGACACCCCTTAACCCCAAAAAATTGCTACGCAATTTTAAAAAGCCAAAGGAAAATAAAAATGCATCGGTATAATTTCAGAGAAACGCACCTTTATCTTTGTCCAAATTGCGGACACGAATGCACTTACAAGATGCCTGAACTGATGGCACAACATGCAGAAGAAAGAGAAGTTCAAAACCTAAAAAGAGAATGCGAAAAATGCGGTTATTACGTCCCTGCTAGTCGGAAGTGTTAAGCGATGGCGATTTATCATTGCTCAACCAAAACCGTAAACCGCAGTTCAGGCAGAACCGCAGTTGCATCTAGTGCTTACCGTTCAGGAGAAAAACTCAAAGATGAACGTACAGGACTAACCCACGACTTTACGAGAAAGGATGGTGTCGCCCATTCAGAAATTATTTCTAATTTAGATATTGAAATTGACCGTAACGACCTTTGGAACTTGGCAGAACAGTCCGAAAACCGCAAAGATGCCCGAACCGCTAGAGAATGGGTAATCGCCATACCCGATGAATTAGACGCTGATCAACGTAAGGACTTGGCAAAAGACTTTGCCAGGTCCTTAGTTGATCGCTATGACGTAATCGCAGATTTAGCCATCCATGAACCGAGTAAAGGCGGTAATGATAAAAACCATCACGCCCATATCATGCTCACAACCCGAAAAGCCGAATTGGATGCAAACAATAAACTCACTCTGACCACCAAAACCGATATTGAACTCAGCAACGCCAAACGAAAAAGCCTTGGTATGGGTACAACCCAAGACGAAATTAAACAGATTCGGGAAACGTGGGCAAATTTAGCCAATCACGCATTAAAACGAGCAGGCTACCGAGAAAAAATAGATCACCGCAGCTATGCCGATCAGAACAACGGACTACAAGCCACCATCCATGAAGGCACCAAAGTCACTCAATTACGCAGACAAGGCATAGACACTGAAATCAGCCGTTTCAATGACAATGTGAAACAGCAGAATATCCAACAGCTTGACCAACAGAAACAGCAGAAAGAGAGCGTTTTACAGCGTGGTTTAAACCGTGTCGATCAAGGTTTTGATCAATGGCAGAAGAACCAAGAAACCAAACGTCTAGAACTGGAACGCCAAGCGGAAATGAAGCGACAGCAAGAATTAGATAAACAACGAGCCGAGCAAGCACTCCGCAAGGCATCTCAAAAACTAAGTAGAGGCGGAATGTCATTATGAGTAATCAAAATGATCTAGATGACCAGTTATATATTTTATTGGCATCCATGAAGGAATATCGAGAAGCCATAGCAGACGATAAGAAGCGATTAGAGCAGTTTTACAACCATGTCGCTAGCGGAGTGCTAGACAAGGCTGAAAAATCGCTAGAAAACGCAAATAAGAAGCATATAGGCGCATTAAACAACAGTATTCAGGCATTAAACGAAGCTACACACAGGCTCAACTTAAAACTTATCCTTATTTTTGCCAGCACGTTTGTTGCTGTGATGATGGTGTTCATTTTGGCAATCTTCTTATACGTGCCAAGCAAAGACGAAATTGATAACCGTAGAGCTGATATGGCTGTACTTAAAAAATATCCGCTACAAATTAGAGAAAGTGATGGTGAAACACTGGTCAGAATTATGCGCAAGAACTGCTATTCATTTGAGCCTAGTAGCGTCAAAGAAAAGACCTATGATTGGTGTCGAATTGACCCTAAAAAGTACTAGATGAGCGGTACTTTGCTTGGTTTTTCTCATTACTGATCAGATTACAGCAAGCGCAAAGTTGCCCGACTTTGAAACATAGCTAAAGCCATATTTCAAAGCATCGAGCTAGTAAAGAATAACTGATAAAGTAAATTTAAACCTTATTGTTTGTTTATTTGCTTTTTATTCCAAGATTCTAATAAAAACAAGGCAATAGTATGTGATGAATGAATAGCTAAACGGGCATGCCTTGGCTCTAAAGTATATGTCTTAATTCCTGCACCATGAGCAGAACTAGCATGTGTTCTTAACGCAGAAATACCATCAACAACGCTAAGGACACCTGAAATTATTTTTAAAATATCTTCGTCTTCAATCGTATCTGTAGTGATATTTAAATCCTTTCGAACCACTGTAAAAAGAGCTTTTAAATCTTGTTTGTTTGGAGGAGTTAATGCGTTTTGTTCTATGTAAATCTTACAAATAGACTCTAAAATATTGCTAGATGCAGAAACGGCTTCTCTAGGGCTTGATTCAACATTTATAATAGCTCTATCAAACTCTTGATTAATAGATATAAAATCTAGATTTTTAATCATTTGTTCTAAGGTTTTCGTAGAGTTATTTAAATTTCCTGACAGCACATTGCCATTCATATAGACAAGCGAATTATCAGCTAAATTCTGTTTTATTTTTTCTATATTTTTCCAATATTCATCAAGCGATGAACCACTTAAATAGCCAAAAGGACAACTATCAATATATCCCTCTAAAATTCGAGATAACACACTTAATGGACTTGCTTGTGGATCTTTATTTGTATTCATAAGCCATTGTTTAACTTTAACGACTTTGTTTCCTACAGGTGCTTCACCACTAGCCATTGAATACATTAACAGTGTGTCTATAGAAGCATGGGTTTCATAATTTGCTAAAAAGTCAGAAATTAAAGCTATTGTAGATAAAGGGATTATTTTATTAGGAGTAGACAATTTATACCTATGAAAAATAAGATTATTTAGCATAAATAATACACTAATTATTTAAGATTAGAGGTGATTCAATGACTATTGCTAAATTTATAGTTCTTTAATCCAAGTAATCAGAATTTGGTAACCAAAACTCACCATTACGATTGTAATGCCAAATGATGTCTAATAGAGGCGTTTTACAACCAAGTCGCTAGTGGCGTACTCAATAAGACTGAAAAAGCCATATTAAATAGTCTTAAAGTATTCTTGGAAAATTCATGCTTTTACATTTTAATCAATAACTTTATTTAAAACAGTAAAGATTCAAATGTTATACACACAAATTATTCCATTGTTACAAGCTCAGAACCTTATCGGTTCTTCTGGGGTTATTTCGTTCAATCTTTTAGGAGTAAACGTGCATGTATCCACAAAAGATGTAATAGGTGGTTTACTACAAGATTGGTTTGGAAATTGGATGACTTTGAATGGTTTCAGTTGGCAGCCAGGTCCCAATGCTCAATCTTGGCCTGACTTCATTCTTGGTGATGGAACACACTTAGAGTTTAAAGCTTTCGATGGTACTGCTAGCCCAAATTTCGATTTAGCTAACTTTGATGCTTTTACTAGAAGTCTTTTAACAGAGCCTGAAAGGCTTGATACAGACCATCTTGTTTTTGAATATTTTTTACAAGCTGGTGGCATCGTGACGATTAATAATATTTGGGTAAAAAAAATTTGGGAAATGGCGGGACCATCTGATACTAATATATTAAATTTACAAGTAAAACAGGGTGTTCCTGTAAATATTCGTCCTAAAAACTGGAGATCCAATAGCCCAAGAATCACTTTCTTTGGGCAAAGATTGGATTTCGTTATTGCATTAGATCAAGCTTTACAGCACTTCTATCCAAATAGACATGTAAATTGGTTAGCTACTGTTCAACAAAACTATCTAATCAGAACTGGGCAAGTTCTATAATTAAATCAGCTCTAGTTGATTGTGCCGTTTTTTATCTCTTTTATCGCTATTAAAAACGGCATTAAGTAATCTAGTTGATACGGCTTTAACAACGGGAACTGCAACAGTATTTCCAAAAAGGTCAAATGCTTCTTTAGGTTTAACATTTAAAATATAGTCATCAGGAAAACCAAATAGGCGTTTCTGTTCTATATCTGTTAACAACCTTAATCCTTTGCCATCAGGTACAACAATTCGATCTAAATCTGTAGCAACAAGTGTTGGAGCTACAGCTTTAGGATCAAGAATTTTATTGATTTCATAACTTAGTTTGCCTGCTACGATGTTATACCCCTTTTCAATATCTTCTCTATACTCACGTTTTTGCTTTTTAATTCCATTATCATCGAAGAACGTAACTACATCTTTAGGGTGTTCTAATTTCACATATTTCTTTTTACAAAGATCATCCAGCATTTCTTTAAGGTTTGGATGTTCGTAAAAAGTAGTAATTTCATCAATAGTAAGTGGCATTCCATCCATCCATTGAATACCTTTTAACTCAGCCCATTTTTTATTTCTTCTAGCCCTCATAATTTTGCCAAGAAGCTCTCGTTGATCTTTTGATACGGAGCCTTTTAACTCAATATCCCAGCTATGAATATTATTTGATCCACCTCTTTTATCTTTAACAGATTTCCCATATAAATCATTTATTTGATAGTGACTTAGCAATAAGTCTATTAATTTACCCTGTAACAGAGGTTTATTTTTTTCTAATACAGAATCTAATGTATTAACTATTGGTTCAAATCCATCCAAGTTAACCAATGAATTAAGCGTACCTGTGATGTAAATACGCTTCCTTGCTTGAGGAACCCCGAAATTACTAGCATCAAATACTTGCCAAGAAACAAAATATCCAAGATTTCTTAATGATTGCAGAATAATAGTGAGTGTTTGTCCCATCTCATCTGATTTATTTAATAAATCATGCTTTACCAATCCATCAACATTTTCAAGAATAAAAGCTTGTGGTTTTTTTTCTTTGAGGATTCTTTCAACCTCAAAAAACATAGTTCCTCTAGTATCTAAAAAACCTTGACGTTTTCCAGCACTACTAAAAGCTTGGCAAGGAAATCCAGCCAATAAAACATCAAAGTCAGGAATTTCAGAGCTATCTATTGTTGTAATATCTCCAGCAACATCTTCATTATTATAATTATCTTTATAAACTTGAATTGCATAAGGTTTTATTTCAGAACTAAAGACACAAACAGGCTGTTTTTTTTGTTCTAAAACAGCTTGTTCAAAACCTAGTCGAAATCCGCCCATACCTGCGAATAAGTCGATAAATTTAATTGTTTGCATAAGATAAAATTCAAAACTCATTTAATTGGCAATAGTATCAATTAATTTTAAGAGGTTCCACTGGTTTCTTATATATTATATAAAATCAATTACTTATTTAACCGAGCGAGTGTCTACGAGCGATTGAGCATCATAAAAATTCGTCCTTACCTTTTCTCTGATTACAAGCTCCCTTTCGATTTAAAACAGTAAGTACAGAGCATCCCGAATGGGTGCGAACTTTGGAGCTTTTGCTTTTCAAAAAGTATGAGCGAAGCGAATACATTATCAATTGCTTTTACTTTTGAATATTACAAACTCGATTAACTAAAAACTGCCCCTCGAAGCGAGGAACGAGCTTCAATAGAGTACGAGCTTTAGCGAGTACCTAGGGCAGTTTTTAGCACTCCCCTCTTTTTAATATTTTTAATTTTTTAATTTTTAGATTATGTAATAAATTGATAAATAATAAAAAAAATACAAATAAGTACACCTTTATCTTGCAATAAGTACACCTTTATCTTGCAATAAGTACACCTTTATCTTGCAATAAGTACACCTTTATCTTGCAAAGTGACACTTAGTAAAATAAAGTGTACTTATATACTTTTAAAAACATGTGTGCTTATGAAAAAGGAACTAGTCGTTAAAGATAATGCACTAATAAATGCCAGTTATAATTTAGACCTTTCAGAACAGCGTTTAATACTGTTAGCCATACTTGAAGCTAGGCAATCAAATACACCCAATGATAAAGATTTGACGATTCATGCTGAAAGCTATATCAACCATTTTAATGTTCATAGAAATACAGCCTATAAAGTTCTTAAAGATGCTTGCAAAAGCCTATTTGATCGTAGATTTAGCTATCAAAAACTTACTCAAAAGGGCAACATTGAAAATGTAATAAGTCGATGGGTGCAACGAATATCTTATGTAGAGAATGAAGCTCTTGTTCGTATTAAGTTTTCTGATGATGTTGTGCCGTTGATTACAAATTTAGAAAAACACTTCACCAGTTATGAACTAGAGCAAGTCAGCAGTTTAACTAGTGTTTACGCTATACGCTTGTATGAGTTGCTTATCGCATGGCGTAGTACAGGCAAAGTGACTATGGTAGAGCTAGAAGAGCTAAGATTAAAACTAGGTATAGAACCCAACGAATACAAGAGAATGGGGCAATTTAAAGAAAAAGTTTTACACCTTGCCATTGATCAAATTAATAAGTACACAGATATAAAAGCAGAATATGAACAACACAAACGTGGTCGTTCAATTATTGGTTTTTCATTTAAGTTTAAGCAGAAACAACAACCGAAAAAATTAGATTCTAAGCGTGACCCAAACACACCTGACTTTTTTATCAAAATGACCGATGCACAACGCCATTTATTTGCAAAAAAAATGTCAGAAATGCCTGAAATGGGGAAATATTCACAAGGTACAGAAAGCTACCAACAATTTGCTATCCGTATAGCAGATATGCTGTTAGAGCCTGAAAAATTCAGAGAGCTTTATCCAATTTTAGAAAAATCAGGATTTCAGCCATGATTAAATTAAATAACCTATCAACCGATCTAAAGCATGTGACCGTTGAATACCTCGACATCGTAAATTATGAAATTGCGAGGGAAAATATATGCGGTTATATCTTCCTATTATCCCGACTATCCAAAGATGCCGAACCCACCGAAAAAATGCAGATGGAAAGCAAAATACAGAACT
>NZ_CP092455.1:0-37296 GCF_023757925.1 Acinetobacter sp. AHP123 | reverse complement strand
GTAACAGGTTAATGTATGATGTACGGCATTAATTTGGGGGTAATATGGAATTTTTTAAATCTGTATATAAAGAAAATTTTCTGTTTTGGTTAATGTTTAAAGTATTCTTTTTTATTTGGCTTCTAACCACTGTCATTTTTATATGGTTCTGTAATTATTACAAAGTTTATGGTGATGGTAGTAGCATCGGAGCTTATATGAATCTATTAGTATTTGATGCGACTCTCTTTGCTCCTATCGCAGCTTACTTCTTTTATGATAATTGGAAGGAACAACATAATACGAAACTTTGTTCAGATATAGCACAAAGAATTTGGAATAAATTAGATTTAGTTTCTAGTTTAACACACGATCCTTCTCGAAAATTTAATAGAATCTGGGAGATCAGTGGTGACGAGTTCAATAACTTAAAACCTTATATGATAAATACTATGTCTCAACTAGAGCATACGGTTATAGAGGTCAAATCTGATTTAAAATTACTAGGCGATCTTTTGGAAGGAGATACTCCTTTAAAGTTAAAATCAACTTTCAAAAACTTTACCTACGATGGAACAAAAGAATCAATTGATATTTTCCAAAAACTAGAGGATCAATATTATAAAGACTATGTTCCTTACCAAGAAGAAGTAAAAAAGTTATTAATACCTATTATAAAGGCGTAAAAAATCCCCTGCTCCAACTAAGGAAACAGGGGTTAAAGGAAAATCAGTCTTTGTAATAAATGCCTTTAGCTCCAATAGATCTAAGGGCAATAAATTGTAATAGTGAAATTGAATGTCTGTCATCTAGTTTTACATCAATTAAATGTAGCGTTACTAGAAAGCTTGTGATGATATATAAAGTGATAATAGTAGGGATCATTAGTAATTTCCAAAATGTGTATTAATGTCTTTCATGTTGTCTGAATATGAGCCGTACAAGTCATCAATACCATAATCAATATCTAGGTCATCTGCATATTCGTTTTCATATTTGAGGAAGTTATATGCTATTTCAGCATCAGCATTGAAGGCTGTTAATACACCTTTCTTGTAGTCTTGGCGGATCTCGTCAAGGTGAGCATATAGCTCGTCATCAATATCAACTTCTTCAACTGACCTACCGTTATATAAACCTGTTTGTAAGATCTTTGATTTTACGATGTTGTTGTACTCTTTTTTTGATAATTTTTTCATTCCTAGTCCTGGTTAATCTTTAAAGGGAATGCTTAGTTCCCTCGCCCTTTTGAGTATTGCTTCAGCTTCTTCAGCGTTAATGAAATACTCAGTATGTGTATGTTCTTTCTTTTTGTGGTCTTTATATTTGATGATGCGTTTTGATGAGATTCTTTCAGGATAGATCTCTTCCAATAGGCTATGTACCTGGTCCTTATCCATCTCAGTAAGCATTGATAAATCATAGGTAGAAAGGAACTGATCTAGTTCCTCCCATGCTCCCTTAAACTTATTCAAAATCACTTGATTCAAGCTCTACTTTCAGTTTACGTGCTAACCAAACTAAGCCTTTACCTGTCACTCGAACTTGAGTTCCGTAGTTTGAAGCAACAAGTTTTAAATGGTTACGGTCATGTGCAGCAAATGGTTTGTAAGTTGCTGAAGTCTTTCCATATATCCATCCGTTAGCTAATAGCCAATCAGTAAGATCTTTAGGACGCATTTTAAGAAGTTTAGCTGTATCTCTTATGGTGTATGTGTTGTCACGATTAGCAATGATGTCATACACATCTGCTTTAGGCTGAATCACTTCAATTACTTGTTGTTGTTGAGCTACTTGTAAAGCTAGTTGCTCTTTCTGCTCTTCTGCTTCAATTAAGAACTGTAAAGCTTCTTTGAAATTACTTGGTAGTTTTGGTTGAAGTACCATCTGTTCCATTGCTGTCATACGATCATAGATTTCTGCTTGTAAGTCATAGCTGTACGACATTGCCATTAAACAAGCTTCACGTTTTGGGAATACATAACATGGCTTATCACGGTTAAGACTGTCTTTGTAGATGGAGGAAAAATTTCCTGCAACTAAATGACCAAGAACTTCAGGCACTTTTTTCAAAAAGTCTGAATGGGCTAAAACTGTTTCGTTACCGTTAGCTTGTCTGTGGTTATTAATAAACTCTACAATTTCCAAGCTTGTCATAGTTGGTACGGTATTAGCTGTAATAATAGCTGTATTAAATGGAGTAGAATTTTGAGTTTGTAATGATAATGAAGTCATAATTTATATCCTTTGAATAAAATAATTTTGAGTCCGCTTATAATCCTGATTGGATGCAGACTTAATATTTTGAGTTGTGTTTTGTTTATAGTCAGAGAGGTTTTTAAATATGGGCTGACTATGCCCCACTAATGTTCTTATTGTTTTCTTTATGTTGAGAAGTATATCAAAATAAAAATAGTATTGCAACACCTGATAAAATATGATAGTGAATCATAAAAATAGCAAGTAAACATTGGATAAAATAAAATTATTTGATCTTAATAACCAATAATCCATTTTCACCTTTAAATTTTGTTGGTTTTAAATCATACCAATCAAATAAATCTTTTGCTTTTGGAGTTCTATTAATTTCTAAAGCTTCATAGATTGTTCTTAATCTCTCTTTTGCTTCAGCGTTAGAAATAAAATCACTTAAACGTAGAGCTAATCTAGTCTGGATAGTGCGTTTATTGTCTGTAGCAGCAAATTGGGCTTCATACAGTTCATCAATATCTTTATTTCTATAGCGCAATGCTTTGATCTTTTCAGGTCCAAGAGCATCATAGTATTTAGCAAAGTTCTTATTTCGAGCATCAATCAAGGCAACGATTTGATCATCTTGCTTCTCTTTAGCAGAAACGTACTCTTCCATCGTTTCACTAAAACTTTGATAACCACTCAAGAGCTTAGACATACCTGAGATTGGGCTAGTAAATTGAACCTGTTTTGATTCATCAGTTAATAGTTCACGGAATGAAGCTGAATAACCTGAAGCGTTATGATCAACGCCTTCAACATCACGTACTACATACGTTGCTTCCATAGCTTCAAAAGATTGAAGTTCTGATTTTAAAGCAACATCAGATACATAGAATTGTTTGGTTTCATCGTTTAAGAAAATGTATGGGTCTTTACCGATACTGTCTAAAAGTGCTTTTACAACAGCAGGCTTATCTTTATTGGTCGGACTATTCAAAGCTTCAAGTAAATCGTTTGAACCTTTAATCTTAGTCAGAACATTTGATTGCCATTCTTCCTTAGTGCAACTTGCAACTTCAGGAACATTGCTCAATAAAATATTGATAGATTCGTTATATTGGCTGTCTCTTAAACGACCACAAATTTGAGGTACAAGGACTGCAAAATCAATCTTGGTATAATCACGTAAACCATTAATGATGATGTAGGTTTTACCATGCTCATCATAAATATCAGCACCTTCGAACATTGTAGAGGTATAGAAGTTCAGCTTACCTACTGGCTTTTCTACAACATCGTCAACTAATCCCCATGCACCTAATTTAGTATCTAGTTTCTTTTCATTACGAGCAGACTTAGAACAAATCAATCGGATCTCATCACGATTAAAAACAGGCTTTCCATCAGTACCAACAATCTTGCTTAACCACTCCATAACTTGAGTGATTTCTTTGACACTATTATAGAAGATATGTGCGTTGCCTTCTTCACGACCAAGTAAGAAGCTTAAACATAAATTAAATAAGGCATTGTTGATACTTACACCTTTATCTAATCTTTGTAGGTTAAATTTAACAGCTCTTACGTTATCCCATTCAATTGTACATAAAGGTAAATATCCAATCAGATCAGGGAAATATTCACGTTTAGTTGGTGTAGCTGTCAAAAATACATACGATGCAAACTTACTGTAGTTATGCAGAATGAACTCGCATTTAGGGGCTTTGAATGAACCTAAATTAACAAGGGTATGCGCTTCATCAACAAGTAGCTTGAACTCACCTGGAACAAAACCTTTAATCTTCATCAAGGCAGGGAGTGAATCAAATGTGCAGATAATCTTTCTTGGCTTTGAACGATCTGCTAATTGTTCAGAAATCTCAGCATCATTATCAGTCCATTCACCACCACGCTTAATGATATTGATATGGTCTAGGTGATCGTTATCAGCAACTTTAGATTTGAGTAAATTAACGTATGGTACTAATACCACATAATCAACGTCATTTCTTAAAACAAGGGTTGTACCGCCACAGCCAGTAATTTGTTTATTTATATAGCAATTTTCAGGAAAGTCTTTAATAAGATCTGAAAGGCGTTTAGAAGAGTCGCCTGCTTTGATTGTAATTGTGTTTTCTTGAGTGTTTTGTTCGATACTTACTGCATCGTCAATGATTAAATCTTGTAATTCCATTATTGGGTGTACCTAAATAGGTCTTATATTTTCATGTCATTTATATATGTTTAAGCAGTTAGAGGGTGCTTATCCCCTGTTTCGGATATTGTATAAAATCTGAATACCAATGTCAACTATTTTTTTTGACATTAAATTATTGTAAATAATATATAAGTTATTGATATTTATATAAAGTAAAATAAATGATCATCTAATAAATTTAGCATTTCTATACGAGAAATAGAGCTTTTTTAGAAAAAAATAGACAGAAAAATTCCCCTAATCAGACATCTGATTCACAACTGCAATTAAAAAATAAGGTGCGTTATTCACGCCAACAAATAGTTTCAATTATCTGATACCATCATGGGCGTGATACTTTGATCTGACGTTGCTCTGTTTCTATAGTGACTCGATTTAGATGTTGGTTGTTCGCAACAACAGCTCAAAGTTTAAATTTAAAAGAGTCTAAAAATTAAAAAGATGTTCTAAAAAAATTAGACAGTGTATAAAATCTAAAATAAGCATATAAGTATTGGGTTTTTAAGTGGTTTTATAAATAAAATTGTCTAATTTTTTTGACATTTCTGCATTACTATTACAAGTAGGGTAATGGAAAAGTAGAAGTTATCAACAGATATGAATTTATTGTTTCTTGTTTTTAAAGAATAAAAGAATTAAGCAATGAATAACCATTCAATCTAAAGCTCTAAGGAGCTTCAGATCTCATTCCATTCTAATAGTATTCAGTGATAAGACCAGAAACAGAACTGACGTTCCGTTCCTACTCTTATGCAAAGCCACTGAAACCACATTTAATAAATTAGAAGTAACAAGCTAAAACCATATTTGTATCCTATCGGACACAAACATGACTTTACCTTTAACAGTCAGTAATCAATCTTTAATCTGTATCCGTACCTTAACAGGCACGTATCCATATCAAACATCGAACTGACTGCCTACTAACCTGTTTTCTTTCAATACCAATCAGATATAAGAATAGAAAAAAGCTTTCTCTTTCTTTTAAAAAGATAATTAATTATTAATTTAAAAATAGAATTGGTATTTCTATCTGATTCTGTAGATCTAGTATCTGTAACATGCTTTATATGTCACTGTATCCTAACGGACACAGCACCATATCAACCATTAACAGACAGTATTCAATCTATCATCCATATTGTGTACTACCGTACCCAACACGGACTCTATATTGAACTGTCTGCTTCTACTCTGTTTATTTGGTATTCCAAAAAATAGTTTTAAATAGCCTATGTAGAATAGGTATTCTTATTCCTAAAAGTTATAAGGATTGACAATATAATAAAAATATGTTATATATTAATCTGTTTTCTATAACTAATATTTATATGAAAACGACATCAAAAATAATAAATAAAACTTCTAATAAAAAGAGAAACTATGTATTCAGTATATAAAATCTATCAAGCTGACAAGCTCGTACTTGTCACATATTCAGACATCATTCCTGAATTTACAGATACAACCAAACTAAAATTGATTTTAAATGGACCAACTATTCCTATTTCCTTATTTGAATCCTATTTCAAACATCCTGAACTGTTTTCTATTACTACTCATGAGATAGGTATCTACAATGCCCTGGATGCTAATCAGATCGTTATAGAGCAATCCAAATTGATAGGGATAGATAAACCTAAAACTAATAAAACATCTAAACCACGTACTAAAAAAGCCCAACAATCAAAGACTGAGGGCTAATTTATCTTACATATTTTTATAGATGGTGTCCCGTCTATCAACGTCAAGAACTAATATCACTACCCTGTCATCAATAACTTGGTACACCAATCTATATCCTGCGGACCTAAGCTTTATCTTGTATAGATCGTTAGATCCACTCAGTTTATTTTTAGGTATCTTCGGATTCTCTAGTATTGCTTCCAACTTACGAATAAATTGATCAGCGATTTGAGGATTTAATTTATCAAACTTCTTGAGAGCTGCTTTTGCGAACTCTAGCTCGTAACTCATTTAAAGATACCTTTACTGTTTCTTCAGTATCGACTTGTTCAGCTAGCTTGATCAGTTCCTTATCTTCAATTAAATCCATCAGCCTTTCGTACATATCAGCAGGAACACAGTAAAAAGCTGGATTATTCCTATTCAGAATAGCTACAGCTTCACCGAATCCATTGCTAACAACTTCCATTGGATTCTTTTTTAGATCTGAAACACTAGCCACAAATCGACTGTGGACAATGTTATTCATACCAATTTACTCATTATGTTCTGCATTAACCTGTAGCCAATTAACCAGAACCGACCTTGTTTTATTACGATACGCTACAAGCCTTAATACAATATAACTAATTAAAAGACCTATTACAAGACCTATTAATGGGTTGCTAAAGAGATCATTAAAATGAAAATTAAAGGATGCAAACGTCAGTCTTTTCTAGACCAATCAATCAAGAACGGTGGTCAACCTATCTTCTACTTAATCAAATGTTGGGATAAGGAAGAGTCATTCTTCAAATTAGGTATTACAGTTAATAACATTTTAACTCGATACGGTACTGTGAAAGCTATGCCATACGACTGGCAGATCCTACTCGAACTTCCTGATACAGCAGAAGCAGTCTATGACATGGAAGTAAAGTTCAAAACAGAAATGCAGGACTATCACTATAAGCCTAAAATCTCATTCAACGGCTCAACAACTGAATGCTATACTGAACTATCTGAAGCTTTACAAAAACTTATACAATGAAAATTAAGACTGCCCTTCTCTCTCTTATAAGTGTATTTGGTATCTCTATTAGTCATGCAGACTATGAACAAGCAGCAGATTCTCCTGCTATAGAAACAAGACAGAAGCAATTTAACTGGACTGTTTATAGCTTACTTAATGATTTTAATAGTGCTAAAGACTTAGCTGTAGAAGCACTTAATGCAAATTACAGTAAGGAGTTTTCAAGACAGCAATGTAAAAAACTCAACATACTTGAAGATTTGATAAAAGTTACTGAAGCCAATAAGGACTTATCAAATTCATTAAATACAAAAGCAACAGCAGAAAAATTATTGAAGACTGAGCAGGAACAAATGAGTAAAGGTAGGGTAACGAAAGAAGATGTATGTGATTATGGCTTGAGTTAAAAAACAATATATAGTGGTTTATTAAATACAAACATACTACATATAGTGTTTATGGCTTGACATTTATAAAATAGTGTGATATATTTCTCACTACTTATTTAGAACGACTTAGGCTGAATAAGAGTAATAATAAAAACTAGGTCAGTCATTTTATATATCCTTTATTTCATCCTTAACTAATAGCTTATTTAGGTAGGCTGTTCGATCCCCTTTTAGCTCAGATGAAACTTTAACAAGTTCTACATCACTTCAGAGCTTCACTCTTTAGCTCAGTTTAGTTTATCTCTTTCTATCCTGAGCTTTCTTTAATAGCTCTATTAATACAGCTATTAACATAATAAAAATAAACAAGATCTGCATTTAAAACAGACATTTAACCTTTTAAAAAAGAGAATATCTAATACTTACCAATACAAAGACTACAGTACAACAATAACAAGAACTAGAGAAAAGACTGCATAGATCCAAGTGCTAGATAAAGAATTAGATTGCCCTTCTATATACCTATGTACGCACGTACACGCACACGCATTTTGCAACATTGGATGCCACGTATCTTTTAGAACAAAGAGACAGTAAGACGCACCTAGACAAGCGTTCAGGATCTTGGCTTTGCTCAAGACAAACAGCTTCATCGTTTGGCTTGATCCGAAGGACAAGAAGCCTGCATAAACGCCCAACAACAGAACAATAAAAATTAATAGAGGTATTGATACAGCTATGGCTAGTAAACCCAAAGTCGTCAAACAAGAAGATCCTGCCGAAATCGAAAGAAAAGCCAAAGAGCTTGCACAGAAAGAAGCAAATGAGAACTCAGCAGTAAGACGTAAAAATAAACAAAGCACAGCATTAGGCAGTTTGACAGAAACAGTCCTTTCATCTGCGCCTAAAACGAATACAGGTACTTAATAACGAGATGAAGGCACAACAAACACTCAAACGCCTAAGTCAATTGAAATCAGATCGAATTAAACACGAAGCTCATTGGAAGGAATGTTATAAATATTGCGCTCCTGAACGTCAGCAAAGCTTTACAGATGTAGCAGCATTAGCTTTAGAACAAGAACGTAAACAGGCTCGTACAGAGCTGTTTGATACTACAGCAGTAGAAGGAATACAACTACTTGTTAGCTCTATTGTTAGTGGTACTACTAGCCCTGTCAGTATTTGGTTTAAATCAGTTCCAAGCGGTGTAGATACTCCATCTCAATTGACTCAAGGCGAACAATGGTTAAGCCAAGTAGATCAATTCCTATTTAGAAATATCCATGCATCTAACTTTGATTCAGAAGTTACAGACTTTCTTACCGACTTAGTAGTCGCAGGATGGGCAGTATTGTATGCAGATACGAATAGAGACAAAGGCGGTTTTACATTTAATACCTGGTCTATTGGCAACTGCTATATCAGCTCAACAATGGCAAATGGGTTGATCGACACAATTTATAGAGAGTTTGAGTTATCAGCAGAACAGATCGTATCTGAGTTTGGAATAGACAACGTATCAGACAAAGTTAAAACAGCATTAGAAAAGAAACCTGATCAGAAGTTCACACTCGTTCAAGCAATCTTCCCTAGAGACAGTAAGTTTGTTAAAGGTGAAGAAGGTAAACGTGTTTCTACATCAATGCCTTTCGCTTCATACACAATTGAATCTCAGTCAAAACACATCCTAAAAGAATCAGGATTTGAAGAGTTCCCATGTATCGTATCCCGATTCAAGAAGATACCTGACAGCCACTATGGTTTAGGTATGGGTAGTATGGTGATCAGTGATGCTAAGACAGCTAACCAACTAACTAAACTATCTCTACAAACAGCAGAGCTTAATTTGGGTGGCTTATGGGTAGCACAGCATGACGGTGTAGTTAATCCTAATACACTTCGTATTCGACCTAATGCAATCATTGCAGCAAACAGTGTAGACGCAATTAAACGATTGGATACAGGATCAGCTTCAGTAGGACTAGGACTAGACTTCCTTCAACACTTCCAAGCGAAGATTAAACGTACTTTGATGAGTGACCAATTAACACCTCAAGGCAGTTCACCATTAACAGCTACAGAGATCCAAGCAAGAGTTAGCGTGTACCGCAACCAATTAGGATCTGTTTTTTCGAGAATGCAGTCCGAATATTTGCAAGTTTTGCTGGAAAGATGCTGGGGTTTGAGTATGAGATCTGGTGTACTACCACCTGCTCCTGAAGAGTTAATGCAAGCATCACGTATTAGTTTTAATTTCATCAATCCTATGGCTGCATCTCAAAAATTAGAATGGGTAACAGCGATTCAAAACTTGATGCTGAACGTATCTCAGATGGCTCAGATTGATCAGACAGTGATGGATAACCTAAACCTGGATGCAATGGTACAAGTCATGGCAGATGCATTATCAGTACCTGTAGAAGCGATTCGTACAGATGAAGAGATAGCAGAACTTAGGCAAGCCAAACAAGAACAACAACAAGCAATGCAAGAGCAACAACAACAGCAAGCTCTCATGTCACAAGTAGGTCAGACAGGCTTAGACATAGCTAAGGACCAAGCAAAGAACATGACACCTGATCAGTTAGGAGCAATGTTTGAACAGTAATAAATATCAAAGAATCTTTACAAGTCATGAAGGTATCGAAGTATTAGATGAACTCATTTCAATCTTCCATACCAAACTAGCATTTGATAAAGATTCAGCAACACAGACAGCTTTTAATCTTGGTCAACATGACGTTATCAACTTCATCTTGGCACGTATTAAAGAAGCAGAACAACCTAAGTAATAAGAATTAAAAAAGAGAAAAAGAATGACAGACAACTTAGAACAACCACAAGCAATTGAACAAGATACAACAGCATCTACAGTATTAAGTATAAGTAATAATAGCTCTAATGAAACAGCTATTCCTGAGAAGTTTAAAGTAACAGCAGAAGATGGATCAGTAGACTATAAAGCCACTGTAGCCAAGATGAATGAATCATACAGCTACCTGGAAAAGAAAGTAGGTACAGGAGAAGTTGCTCCTAAATCTGTAGATGAGTACAAACTAGAACGTGAAGACTTTGACTTTGAAGAATTTAAAGCAGATGAATCAAATAAAGAGTTTTTAACTGAAGCTCACAAGCATGGGATCACAAACAAACAACTCGACTTCCTTTTGAGTGAGTATGATAAACGTGCAGTAGACCTGGTATCCAATAGCTCACAGATAGATACGGATACAACAGTACAGACACTTCAATCTGATTGGGGTCAGGATTATGAGAAGAACATATTTAATGCAGTTAAAGCTGCTAGAGCATGTGGCATTACAGACGAACAGATCAACAATCCTTTAATTGGAAACAACGTAGCCTTTATCAAAATGGCTGCTTACTTTGGATCACAGATGACAGAAGACAAGCCGATCAATAACGGTACACCTGTCAACGTAGACATCCAATCTTTAATGCGTAGTGAAGCGTTCTTTAATCCTAAACATCCTGATCATAAGTCAGTGAAGGCTCAGATTGATTCGTATTACGACAGCCTAAGAAAGTAAACAAATAGCTCCTGAAGTGGCGTTCAGATAAAGCTTTAAGCCATACAGAGTCCTTGTGTAGAGCATGTGACCTGTATCACTTCTTATCAGCCCGATATGGATAACTGAGACAAACAACAAGCTCTACAACCACAATAAAAAATAGAGCTAATAATAGCTCTAACAAAACTAAAAAAACAATAAAAAAATCTTAATTAAAAGGACACTTAAACAATGGCATATTCAAGCATTGATTCAGTATTTGTACGTCAGTACGCAGATACTTATGTAGCACTATTAGAACAAAAAGAATCTAAACTATTATCAACAGTAACTAATATCGGTTCTGTAACTGGCAGCTCTTTCAGCGTAAACGAAATGGGAACTTTAGGTGATGTACTGGCAACTCCTGATCGTTTCGGTAACACATCTTATGTAGATGCATCATTCGCTTCTCGTTTAGCAACAATGAATGACTTCTCTAATTTCAGTCGCCTGGCTATTCAGGATCTACCTAAATTAAAAGCTAATCCACAAGATCAACTATTAACTCGCTTACATTCAAAATGGAATCGCAAAGTAGACTCAGTTGTATATAACGCTCTTCTTGGTAACGCTCCACGTAAAGAAGTTGGTGCAGATACTTATACAAACGTAGCTCTTCCTGCTACTCAAATCTTAGGTACAACTACAGCTCCGATCACTAAAAAATTGCTTATCGACATCCGTACTAAGTTCACTAAAAACTTGGCTGACGATGAAGAAATCTATGTAACGTATAACGCTGACTTACTAAATGCTTTACTAGCAGATACGACTCTCACTTCAGCAGATTACCTTGCAGGACAAATGCTCCAACGTGGTGAGATCAGCAACTTCTTAGGTTTCCAGTGGGTTCATTATGAAGGCATTACAGCAGCAGATGGTTTATCTGCAACAGGTGTGGCTTACACGAAATCAGCAGTAGAAGTAGGTATTAACTCTATCTCTCCATTAAAGATTGTAGAAGTTGAAACAGCTAACCGTTTCCACAGCATCGGGCATATCGAGTCCGTAGGGGCTGTTAGGACAAATGAACTCAAAGTAGTAGCGTTTAAGTTTAAGATTTAATAGCTCTATCTATAGATCTAACAAAAAATCAAAGCTCCTTATCTGTAACAGGGTAGGGGGCTTTCAATACCTAATAATAACAATAACTAAGGAAGCTACATGACGACAAAGACAGACATAGCAAATCAAGCTTTATCTTTAATTGGAGCAGATTCAATTACAAGTTTTGAAGAGAACACAAGTACAGCTAGACGTATGAGAACAGTCTATGATTCAAGTCGAAAAGCACTACTTAGACTTCATCCTTTTCAATGCTCAACCAAGCGCATTAAGTTAAATCCAATCTCAACTCAACCTGAGTTTGGCTATTCATATCAATTCCAATTACCCGATGATCTAATCAGAATCATCAATGCAAATAAAGAAGACTATGTTGTAGAAACAGACAGACTTCTTTCAGATCAATCAGAACTTAACCTGGTCTATGTATTCGATAACAAGAATGAAGAAACATACGACAGCCTATTTATTGAATGCTTAATCCTTTATCTAGCATCAAAGATCACTAAAGCTGTAACAGGCTCACAAGGCACAGCAGACAGCTATTACATGCAATGTCAGGAGCTTATCAAGCAGGCAAAAGCAGTACAGGCACAAGAAGTACCATCACAACAATTCTTTAAAGATTCAGACTATTCACTGATCAGAGGTCGCTAATATGGCTAAGATCAACCTAATTAAAAACAACTTCACTTCAGGCGAACTAAGTCCACATATATGGATGCGTACAGATCTACAGCAATATAGAAACGGCACAAAAGAGATGCTGAACTTTCTTCCAATTGTAGAAGGGGGCTTAAAGCGTAGAGGTGGTACAGCAGTTACAGCAGTAACAGAAGGAGCTGTTAGAATCCTTCCATTCATTATCAGTCATTCAGTAGCCTACCTACTTGTTTTTAAAGCTCTATCAATAGATGTATTGGATAGCAACGGAACATTAATTAAAAGCCTAGTAACTCCATATACAGAAGAAGAGATCCATGAAATTAACTATACACAAAATAGGTATCAATTCTTTATAGCACACAGCGAGCATCCATTAGCCTGGGTAAGAGCTTCAGAAGACTTAACCAATTGGGCTTATGATGAATTTGATTTTTATGTACCGCCACTGGAAGAAGTTGTTACTCCAACATTACCGCTTAAACCAAACGAAAAGAATGCAGGAAAGACAGTAACATTAACTGCTTCAGCTTATGCTGTATATGACAGTACTAAGCGTTATCAGGTGGGTGATATTTGTCATCATACAATTAGCGGTACAAGGTATTACTTTAGAGCTAAAAAGATCACTCAAGGAAATACACCCACATTAGGACAACCCTCTCAAGGTGGAACAATACCAGATGAGTATTGGGGTACAACTTCTGTAACAGAAGCACAAGCTTTTACAGCAGCAGATGTTAATAAATTTGTATTTATCAATGAAGGTATTATACGAATAGATAAGTATGTCAGTCCAAGTACAGTACTCGGTGAGATCCTTTTAAAACTAAATACTGATATTGAAGCTATAGGCAATAGCTGGACTCTTAAACAAGACATCTTTGAAGTCAATCTAGGGTATCCAAGAGCCGTGACAATGTATCAGCAGCGTCTTGTAATAGCAGGAACTAAAACCTATCCAAACTATGTATGGCTATCAAGAGTAGGAGATGTAACAAACTTCCTTCCAACAGTAGCAGATGGAGACAGTTTTACAGTATCAGCAAGTTCAGACCAATTAACCAACGTACTACATCTAGCTCAATCAAGAGGTATATGTGTAATGACAGGGGGATCTGAATTAGTCATCAGTTCACAGAATGCAATGACACCTACTAATACTTCAATCCTAGAACATACAAGTTTTGGGTCAACAGAAAACATCAAGCCATTGAAAGTAGGATCAGAACTTATCTTCGTACAACGTGGAGCAGAACGAGTCCGTACATTGCTTTATGACTATTCCATTGACTCACTAACATCTTCAGAACTGACAGTATTAGCAAGTCACATTGCTAAGAAGAATGGTGGTTTTAAAGAGATGGTGTATTGTGCTGAACCTGATTCTATTATTTGGTTTGTATTAGGCAACGGAAAATTAGCAAGCCTAACACTGAATAGAGAGCAGTCAGTTATCGCATGGTCAACACATGATATAGGTGGAACAGTATTAAGCGTAACGTCATTACCTTCTACGACTGGATCTGACAGACTTTATTTTCTAGTCAATCGAAATGGAACAGTACAGATTGAACAGATGAAGGAAGAGCTGTTATTAGACTCAGTAATCAAAGTAGACGTACAGCATAACAATCCTTGTATCATCGAACATACACAGATTGGCGTATTAGGAAATGATGTAGCTGCTTATTACAAAGACGGCAATTCAACCTACTCACTTCCAATCTTAAACAGACACGGCAATACATTAACCATTGATTGTGATCCATCAGTCCATCAGGTCTATATAGGTTGCAAGTTCACATCGAGAGTAAGTTTATTTGCTCCTGAGCTACAGGGCAGTCCTGCAACATCAAGTCCAAGCATTATCAAGATCAACCATATCAACCTTTATCTATATGAATCTCTCAATCCTACAGTGAATGGGGAGATGGTCGAGCTAAAACAGTTTACAGAGAACTTATTTGAAGCTCCTAAACCATTTACAGGTAACAAGCGCATAGAGATGAACGGATGGAACGACTTTGATAACTTCAAACTCATCATAGAACAATCTGAACCATTACCACTTCATATAACGGCTGTAGTCATGGAACAGAATATTAACGACAGATAAAAATATAAATGGCATATACAGTAGAAAAAGCAAAGATATTAGACATACCTGAACTGTTAGATTTAGCAGTTCACTTTTGGAATGAATCCGAAACATACTCACAACGTCCTATGGACCTAGCAACAGTTAAAACACATCTTCAAACTTTAATACTGTATCCATCTCAAGGATGCGTATTGGTCTGTAAAGATGAAACAGGAAAGATCTTAGGCGGTTTTGTAGGTGGACTAACGAGAGAATGGTTTAGTGCTACAAGCCTTATGGCTTTTGATTACTGTTTATTTGTTAGCTCTAATAATAGAGGTAGTAAAGTAGCTTATATGCTTGTCACAGCTTTTATTGAATGGGCTAAAGAAGCAGGAGCTACAATCATTCAATGTGGTACAGCAACCAAGATCAACACAGAAAGAACAATAAGCTTCTACAAGAAGTTTGGCTTTGAACATACAGGCTCATTTCTTGAGATGAAGCTATAAAACACATAATAAAAATAATAGTGAGGTAATTATGGCAGCAGCAGGAGCAGCAGCAGTCGCATATTGGGCTGCAACGGCATTAGCTGTAGCAGGAACAGCTTATGCAGCATATAACTCTAGGCAGTCGGCTAAAGCACAATCTAAACAAGCAGAACAAAATGCCAAGAATGCAGAGTCTCAAGGTGTAGTTGAAGCCAATAGGATTAGAGAATTAAGTAAGAAGCAGAAATCAGCAGCTCAAGCACAAATGGCTGCTAACGGACTAGATCTGAATGCAGACGATACAGTAGTAGATACCATTGAAGAAGATATTGATCTGAATGCTTCTAAAGATGCATGGACTACTTTCTTTAATGCTAAGAATCAGTCGGCTCAATATAAGACAGATGCTCAGAACTACAATCTACAGGCAAAACAAGCAACAGTGAGTGGTGTACTAAATACAGCATCAACAGCTTTATCAGGCTTTGGCAATGCACCTAAGAATGCAACAGTAGGGAAGACAACTACACAATCAATATCAGGTATTCAATCGAATACTTTAGCTATGGACACATCAAGAATCAAAACTTCAGCAAGTGGATGGGCTTAATAAATGGCAAATATCCCTATTGGAAATTTTGGTAATGTCATGCCACAAGCTCAACCTGGAAGAGTAATTGATTCAGGTGCAGGACAAGTCGCTCAAGCAGTTAGCAATCTTGGTCAAGTTGGTATGCAAGTATCAGCTAAAAAACTGAATGAACAGCAGAAGATCCAAGATGAAAAGGATGAGTATTTCTTTAACACACAAGCTGCTAAATATGGAGCTGAATATACAGACATCGTTACCACAACTAAGCAAAAGTTGGTTACAGGTGAATACGATGAGAACACAGCTAAAGCTTATTTAAGACAGCAATCAGATAATTTAACTGAGACTTACAGACAGACACTTCCTGAAACCAAGCATGACAGATTCAATTTCTATTCTGAGAAGATGTACCTGGAATCAGAAGTCAACGTAAAGCCATTGGCTTATGAAACAGAACGTAGAGCGATTAATGCAGACTTTGAACAAGTGGCTGAAGCTACTCTTAAAATTGAGAATAGAGAACAGGCATACGCTCTATACCTGGACACAGTAAACCGTAACCCTGTTTTAACTCCTGAACAGAAGAAAGAAGCTCCGCAAAAATGGAATGAACGTAGAGACTTATCAGATGCTAAAGGTGTGTTGAGTGGTTTAGAAGGTCAGCAAGACGTTAAAGCACTACAAGAATTGCAGAAGAATGTAGATACAGTTTTTCCTCACATGAAGGTAGAGACTAGAGATGCATATAAGGCAAATATTGAATCTGCAATTGACCGTATCAATAAAGGGCTTGAGATCAAGGCTAAAGAACTTGATAAAGAACATGCACAGCTAACCAAAGACTTTGTAGCAGATGCTTTTACAGGCTATCCACTATCTGAAAGTTTGGTTAATCAAACACTAGAAGCAGTAAAAGGAACAAAGTATGAGTCAGAAGTCAAAGAAGCGATTGCTTTAAATAAAGACGCTCAAAAGTTTAGAGATGCTTCACCAATTGAACAGGAACGAAGCATAGCAAGACTTAAAACTGAGTTAGAAAATACACCTCAAGAAGATGCAACAGCATTAGTGAAGAAGCTAAACGTATTTACAAACATTGCAGCTACATCAAAACAACGTGCCAATGATGATCCTATAGCAGCAGTTCAATCTCAAACAGGACATAAGCTTTATACAGTCACTCCTGAACAGATCGGATCGGGTCAAATTGATTTTAAGAAAGCTCAAATCACTACAGATATATTAGCAGATCAAAAGAAAGCAAATGGTGGCGTAGGCTCACTAATCCAATGGAATAAGTCAGAACGTACAGCATTCAAAGATCGTTATTTTGATGCAACGCCTAAACAACAGAAGGCAATGCTAACCGATCTAACTAAAATGGCAGGAAAGAATAAAGAAGCTCAAAAAGAGTATTTCAGTCTAATTGGTGGTGAAAAGAATGCTTATGACTATATGGGTATCGCTAAACTTAACCAATTAGATATTACCTTGCACAATACCAATATCCGAGCAGCAGAAGTTGCTTTAGAAGGAAAGCAGATCCTCAATGCAGGACAAGCTTCTGTACTTGGCGTAGAGAAAGAGTTTCATAATGCGATTCAATCTGAATTTGGCAATGCTACAGCGATTGGTACAAATGAACATCGAGCTTATCAAAACTTAGCTTATTCGATTTATCTAGGACTCGCTAAACGTGGTGAGAACATCATTAAACGTGATGATAAAGGTAATCCACTGATCAATAAGGAAATGGCTAAACAAGCATTCGATATTGCTACAGGAGGAACGTATAAGCAGAAGTTAGGTAAAAATACTAATTACATCTTTATGCCGTATGGCTTTACTCAAACAAGCTTTGAAGATCATATTAAAAATCATTTCAGAACTGAGTATCGAAAAGAGACAGGCTATCTTCCTCCTGACGAAGACATTTTAAAAACACACGTAGTACAACCTGTACCTAATGCTACTGGATGGTTCATGTTCTTACAGCCTAATGGCAAAGTGATGAAGAATCCTAAAACAGCAAAACCGTACATTATGAGAATTTGGAAATAACAAGGATAAAAAGATGGGCTTATTAAGTGGAGAATTTACAGAACAAGACTTAGCCTTTGATGAAACGAAACTAACAGATCCTAAAAAGTTTAAACGTGGAACACTAGCAGACATTGGATTAGGCACAGTATCAGGTGTCGCTAAAGGTGTTACATCCGTATCTAATGCTGCAAGCCGATTTGTAGAAGGTGATGAAGTTGCAGATAGACGTATGCAACAAGCAAATGAAGCTTTCACTCCACTTAATCAAGGCACAGCAGGACATATCGCTTCAGGTATTACTGAAGTTGTATCAGCAGGGGCAGTAGGCGCACCATTAGGACCTTATGGAATGGCTGCTACAGTAGGCTTAGGTACAAGAGCAATTGAACATACCAAACTTACACAGCAATTAGGTGTAGATCAGGAAACAGCAGATACAGCATCTAATATTTATGGTGCTACCAATGCTGCTTTAGCTTTTTTACCTGTATCCAATGTATTTAAAAAGTCTTTAATGCTTGATTATGCAGCTCTAGTTGCTGCGCCTACAGCAGTAGGACAAGGCTCTTTATATTTAGAAGGTGCTTATTTAGATAGTCAGGGGTACAAGAAACAAGGACAGCAGTACAAAGACATGGCAACAGATCCAACAGCTATCTTTACTAACTTAGCCATTGGTTCGGTATTCTTTGCAGGCAGTCGTTATCTAAATGCTAAAACTAATCCTGATCTTCCTGAAGCTCAAGTTCATCAGGCAGAAGCAGACTTTAACGCTACAGTTGAAAATGCTTTAGCAGATGCAGATACATCGAGTATGCCAAACGTGGCTCAATCAGTAGATGATCTTGCTCAACATGAAACTAACTTGAATCAAGCGATTGATCAAGTGATGAAAGGTGAGAAGGTCAATATCTCTGAAGCTACAGGTGGACAGCTCAAGACTTTAGATGATGTTAAAAAGCATATTCAAAATAATAGCTCTATTAAGACAGCAACTAATAAAAAACAGACATTAGCTGAAGCTACTGAACAGAATAGAAAAATAATATGGGAAAAGCTTAACCCTGGGATGAAGTATCCTGGTACAAGCACACCAAAACAACCACAAGTTAAACCTTTTACTGCTACAGGTACACAAAAACGTATTTATGATGAAGCAACGGCTAAAGGCTTATCAGATGCAGATTCAAGAACAATTGTAGCCCTAGCTCATTTTGAAAGTAGAGGTACATTTAGTCCTACAATCAAAAATAAGAAGTCTTCAGCTACAGGTGTATTTCAGTTTATTGATTCAACCTGGCAAGCAGAAGGTGGTACAGCAGCTAATAGACATGATCTAAATACACAGATCAAACTTGGTATCAAACATACTAAATCCAATATTAAGTATATCGAAGACAAGACAGGTGTAGTTCTAACAGGTTCACAGATCTATATTCCTCACTTACTTGGCAGGGGAGGGGCAGAAATAGTATTCAAAGCAATTAAAGACAATTCTAACCAATCAGCTAGAGCTGTCATTAGTAAGTTTAGTAAGAATCCTGATCATTTAATGAGTATTAACGGTATTCCTAAAGATGCAACCATAGGCAATGCAATACACAACTTCACTAAGAAGATAGATGATATTACAGCTCAACATTATGGCGGTTCAGGATCAACTCACAAATCTGTTTTTGAATCTGAAACAGCATCAACTGTAGAACAAGCTCCTATTAAGCCTGAATCAAGCTATGAAGGAACAGTAGATCGTTTAGACCTAGATAACCTTCCTGACGTAGATGATCTATTTATTAGTCCTCACGACTTTAACGCTTTTGAACAGCGAAATATGGAACATGAAGTAATGGGAGATCTGACAACAGAACAGCTAGATCTGCCAAACATGGTATTAGATGAACATGGAAATCTAGTTCCTGATCTTCCTGATCCAAACTATAAACCGATGTCAGATGCAGAACTCAGTAAATTGATTGATGATGTTTTTGCAGAAAGTGAGACTGTATTAGTACCTCATACATCAAATACGATTAAAGTGAAGGATAGGGTAGATGATCCTGCAAAAGAGTTTAAACCTGACGAAAGCATTGCAGCAGACTGGAAAGAAAAGCAACGCTATGAAGATAAGAAATATCATAAAGAACTGACACGTACTTATAAAGACAAGGATGGAAATACAGTTCAAGAACTTCAGTATCGTGGCTCATACGTGCGTAGAACGGTAGATGATGCACATCAAACTAAATCTATTCACGTAGCACGTTCAAATAAGACAGATTTAGTAGACCATAAAGGCAATAAAGAACTAGAAACAGCCTTAGATCGTATCTTTGATGAAGGTCGAGCTTTTGGATACCTATCTCAAATCCCTAAAGGACAACAAACAATAGACAAGCTTATTGCTAATCCTGATCTAGTCATTTCATCTAAAAAAACAGGTGAAGATCTAACAGCATCTCAGTGGAAAGACAAACTTATCCGTGAGCAAGAAAATATACAAGTAATGGCTAAAACAATGAGTACACTCGCTAAGTGTGCATTAAAACAAGCAGCATAAAAATAATAAGAGAATTGAATGAAGAACGAATGTAAATCAGCCGTAGAAGGTGTATTAGGACGCAAATTAACAGATAAAGAAGCTGACCTATTAGAGCAACAATTTATCAAAGCTAGTCGTGAACTCCCACAAGAAGATATTAAAGCCTGGAAGAGTATGACAGACGAAGAACGTGCTGAAGCAATTGCAGATCGAGCAATCAAGAACTATACCGATCAGCATATTAAAGAAGTAACCAATCTTGTTAATGATTTAGAGATCCGTGAACAATTGGTCCATGAACTGACTTCTCATTCAAAGCTTAATCCATTAGAAAGTTTGAACAGAAAAATCGTTATGCATACTGATCAATCAGGTATTCAGTCAGTTGAACACAATATTCAGGCGGTTGAAGTAAGGTATATGTCGGCTTTAGCAGATGTATTTACTAAAACTCAAAAAGGCTTAGGCTATCTAATAGATGCAGATAAAGTAAAACTTTTAGTTAAAGAGATCTTTGGCAAGCCTTCAGGTGACGCTGAAATAGCAGGACTAGCTAAGTCAGTACAAGACACATTAGAACAGCTCAGACTCCACTATAACCGTTATGGCGGTGATATTAAGAAGCTTGCTAATTATGGTATTCCTCAATCTCATAGTCATTACAAAGTCATTCAGGCAGGGCAGGATGCATGGGTCAAGTACACACTTCCTATGGTAGATCGTTCTAAATACCGTAAAGAAGACGGTTCACGTATGAATGAAGCCGAAGTCACTGAAGTTCTAAAGGCTGTCTATAACACCATTGCATCAGAAGGACATAACAAAGCTTCAGTACAGGCTCATGCTGTTCAATCGGAAACAGATCTACCTGTAGGGATGAATATGCAGGGGCTTCACCAACATCATAGGGAAGTGCATTTTAAAGATGCGGATGCTTGGGTGAAGTATCAAGAAGACTTTGGAGAAGTAAATTTCCATGATCTGTTATCTAACCATGTAAGACGTATGGCAACAGAAATTGGACTCATGCAGACGTTTGGTTCAAATCCTGAAAAACTCGTCAAACAACTAGGACATGATCTGCTTAATCAGATGATGCAAGATCCAAAGTACGTTAAAGAGCATCGTAAGATTCAAAAGCAAGCAGCTCTAATTAACAAGCATTATGATGAACTGGCAGGACAAGCTCTTCCAATTGATAGCAACTTAGCTCAAGTAGGCGGTATGCTCAGATCATGGACCGTTGCTACTAAGATGGGTAGTGCTTTTATTACAGCATTCTCAGATCAGGCAACTATGAAATTAGCTTCAGAAATGCATGGAATGGCTTATTCAAAAGTATTCGGTAAACATCTCAAACAGTTTGCCAATAAAGAAGACAGAGACTTTGCTATCAGTATTGGTTTAGGCGTAAGAGAGATGACCAATGCCCTTGTGCGCTTCGGTGATGACGATTTAGCATCAGCATCAACTAAACTAGCTAAAGCCAATACCAATACAAGAAAGATTGCGAATGCAGTTATCAGATCTTCAGGCTTAAACCATATTACAGCTTCAGCTAAACGTGCCTTTGGTGTATCCCTTATGCATCATGTATCTAATCTGAACTCAGCTAAGAAATGGGCTGAACTTGGTCCTAAAGATAAGAAGATGCTTGAAGGTGGTGGTATCACTGAACATGAATGGAATGCTCTTCAACTTGTGACTAGAACTGAAGCTCCAACAGGTGAAAAGCTTATAACCAATCAAGACATATTTAAAATGTCAGATGAAGATATTCTTAACTATTACAACTTTGATAAAACAGGCTATACAGCTCAAGAACTAGCTGACCATGCTTTCAGATTAAAAGAGCAGTTAGCAAATAAGTATATGAATCATGTTTATACAGAGACTAATGCAGCGGTTCTTGAGGTCGGGGCTAGAGAAACTACTATGATGGGTCTAGGTCGTGAACGTGGAACGATGACAAACGAATTAACTAGATTCTTTATGCAATTTAAACAATTTCCGCTTGCTATAATTACTCGTCAATGGACAAGAGCAATGGCACAAGGTACTCCACAAGAGAAGTTTGTGTACCTAGCTAAACTGTTTGCCTATACAACTTTCATGGGAGCTATCGTTGCTCAGATTCAAAACCTGACACAAGGTAAAGACCTAGAAGATCCAACAACTTTAGACTTCTATATGAAGGCTATTGTGAAAGGCGGTTCAGCTTCCTTCTTGGCAGATGCTATTAGTGCTACGGCAGATCCTACAGAACGTAGTGTTAAGGACTTCGTTATTCCTGCTGCGTTTAAAGATGTAATGTCAGTTGGAACAATGGTATCAGGAGCAGGAACAGCTTACTTATCAGAACGAGATTCAAGCTATGGAGCTGAAGCTGTAAACGTCATTAAGAACAACATTCCATTTCAGAACGTATGGTATTCGAGACTAGTATTTGATCGTCTAGTAATAGCAGAAATGCAGGAACTATTTGATGAGGGATACAGAGAACGTAAACAGCGTAGACAAGAATCTAACTACAATATGAGCTATTGGTGGGATTTGGATTCTGAAGAGGTACGAGTACCTAATATTAATTAGAATAGGCATAATGTTTCAAAATTTCATTAAAATATGTATATGACTATTATTTATACATAAAATATGTGATAGTTATTGCTTTATTTAAGGGGTAAAACAATGAATCGTATTCTATTAGCAGCTATTCTTTCAACTTCAAGCTTTGCTTATGCAGATAGTGGGCTTTACACATCATTGAAAGCAGGTGTTAGCGACACAAAATTTGAAGACTATAAATTGGATCTTGCTGATGGTGATGAGAGTCTAGTCTATAAACATAAAGATGCAGATGAAACTATTTACCCAAATATTTCAGCTGCTATCGGTTTTGATTTTAGTAAGGTAAGCAAAGTAAATGCACGTGCTGAACTAGAATATACATATAAAGATAAAGCTACATTTGCACCAAATATCAGCTCAGGTATTTTTAATGGTGAAGAAGAGCAAGCTCCTGAAGGTATTCCTAGTTTTTTAGTAAATGAACTTAGAACTCAGTCTTTGATGCTAAATGGTTATTACGATTTTAAAAACAAATCTAAATTCACACCATATTTAAGCGCTGGTGTAGGTGTAAGCCGTATTGAAAATAAGGTTTCAATTAACCCTGAAGCTTTTGGTGACTCTGAGAATATTACTACAGATACAAATAATAACTTCACTTGGACAGCAGGTGCAGGCATAGCTTACAAAGTAACTGAAAATGTGGCTCTTGATTTAGCGTATCGCTATGTTGATGCTGGGGAGACAGATGTAAGCCAATCTTTTGAAGGTACTAAGTTAAAAAATACAGCAGATTTAGTATCACATGATTATTCTTTAGGTGTTCGTTACAGCTTCTAATACCCAAGAATAAAGAGGAGGGAATAATCCCTCCTTTTAAACAATACAAATAATACAGCTATTAATAGAACTATTAAAATAAGAAAAACAATGAGCAAAATTGAAGAATATAAAAGTGAGCTAGTCCGTATTCAGGAGATAGCAATACTAGACACTATTGATCTAGTTGAACGTGGTAACAGTGAAGACAAAGAAACTAAAATTGGACGTGGAAATGCAGCATGGATTTACAAGAGTGCTAACCAAACTTTAGCTATAGCAGCACGTATCGAACAACTAATCGAAGCACGTAACAAGACACAAGCAATAACAACAACAGAAGACGAAGAAAAACAAAAAGAAGCTGAAGCTGAGAAGCTCCTTCTATCAGTTCGTAAAGAGCTGACTAAACGTAAAAAGGGTACTAAAAAGGATGGCAAAGAAGGCTAATACAGCTAACTTTGTTGAGTTCTATATGTTGTGGGGTCTAGTCAATGGTTGGCAGATCCCCGACTTCCATATAACAGTTTGTGAGTGGCTTGAAGACTTTGGCAACTTAGGTTTGTTAATGCTTCCTCGTGGTCATGCCAAGTCCACCATATTAGATGTATATAACGCATACAGACTTTATAAGAATGCAGATGAATTAATACTCCATCAAGGAGCGACAGATCCCGATGCTTATAAATGTAGTCGTGGAACTCAACAAGTATTAGAAAAACATCCCTTAACTTGGAATAAACAGAAAGCAAAGGGTGAAACACAGAAATGGTGGATACACGGATCTTCAGACGTTAAGCATGGCAACTTACATGCTAGAGGTATCTTATCTAACGTCACAGGCGCACGTTCTACATTCATTCAAAATGATGACGTAGAGACACCAACAACGACAGCTACTCCTGAATCAAGGGAAAAGCTCAGATATAGATTATCAGAACAGGTCCATATTTTAGTACCTGGATCACAACGCCTATTTATTGGAACTCCACATAGCTTTGACAGCTTATATACACAGATCCAAGAAGCAGGGGCTAACTGCTTAATCCTTCGCATGTTCCAACATGAAGCTCGTTTTACTTCAGGAGAGCTAGAAGTCTCAACGACATTTAAACCTGAATACCTGTTCAGTGGTATTGGTACACAAGCCAAACTATTGAATGAGTATGACGATTATAAAGTTGAGAAAAGGGAACATGACTACTTAATCAAGCTGACAGCTAAACATGGCTTACTCGATTTATATGCAGATGCTTTATGGTCTGACAGATTCACTCCTGAAGTGATGGAAGATCGTAGAAAGCAATGTAATACAGTCAATGAATGGGATAGCCAATATCAGCTCCATGCTAAGCCTGTAGGTGAGATCCGATTAGATCCTGACAGACTCGTACCTTATGACGAAGAAGTAACCTGGCATAGAGCCAATGGACAGACCCAGATGCTTTTAGGCGAGAAGAGGATTGTATCTGCAACTCTTAAACTAGATCCTAGTAGCGGTAAAACTAAATCAGATGTATCAGCAGTTGCTTTGGTCCTTCAGGATGAGAACGGAAAACTCTACTGGCACAGATCAGTAGCTTTAACAGGTGAGATAGCAGTTACAGATGACAAAGGACAAATAATAGGTGGTCAAGCTTATCAATTAGCTGACATCGTAGAAGAGTTTAAGCTTCCTTCAATAATCGTAGAGACTAATGGAATAGGTGGTCATGTACCTTCAATTCTTAGATCAGTATTCAAGAAACGAAATATCTACTGCGGTGTACGTGAACTACATGAAACTCAGAACAAGAACAAACGTATTTTAGGAACGCTAGAAGCTCCTTTATTATCAGGCTACTTATATGCACATCAATCTGTTTTACAAGTGAATGGACAAGATAGTCCTCAAGTCAAAGAGATGCGTTTATTTGATCCATCTGTAACAAATAACAAGGATGATTATGTCGATAGTTTAGCAGGAGCAATTTCTGCGGAAGCCGTCCGTATTGGTACACACAATCACTATCCAACATATAACCATAACAACAATTGGCAAGCTTCTAATCAGTATTCAGAGATGAAACTTGACTTTTAATAATAGCTCTATTAATAGAGTTAAAAACAATAAAAATTAAAACCTAATTAGGAATGAAAATAACAATGACAGTACAACAAATT
This sequence comes from Acinetobacter sp. AHP123, assembly GCF_023757925.1. Lineage (NCBI taxonomy): Bacteria > Pseudomonadati > Pseudomonadota > Gammaproteobacteria > Moraxellales > Moraxellaceae > Acinetobacter > Acinetobacter sp. AHP123. Next base: position 11,206 of record NZ_CP092455.1, on the reverse strand, counting down.
GTACCGTATGCAAAATACGTAACGAATGGGGCTGACTCAGTTTATACAGTAAATTTCTTTATTGAAGATAAGGAAAATTTATTTATTAAATTGAATGATGTAGTCGTTAGCATGAACGACTATAACTATCTAAAAGATGTAAACGGCATAGAATTCCATACACCTTTATTAGCTAATCAAAAACTAGAAATATTCAGGAAAACAAAGCTAGAAAGAACAACAAATTTTGAAAGCTTTAACAATACTTTTAGACCTGAAGTTCTAAATAAAGACTTAGATAAAATTTGGTTAAACTTACAAGAGCAGAGTCATAAAGTTGATCAATATGATCTTGACTACACTTATTCAGTCAGTACAGCTAATCAAGCATTAAAAGAAGCTAAAGATGCTCAAGCAAGAGCAGACGATGCATATGAATTAGCAGATCTTACTAATACAGAAACAAGACCTATCAATCGTGGTGGTACTGGAGCTGCATCTTCTGAAGACGCTCGTACCAATCTAAATGTACACAGTAAAGAAGAAGTTGTTTCTCTTATCCAATCAGGTGGTACAGGAACAATAGTAAATGTAAGTGGTGGTGGTACAGGTGCGAAAACAGCAAGCCAAGCTAGAACTAATTTAGATGTTTATAGCAAAACAGAATCTAACTTCTTAGCTCTACCTTTAGGTACACCAATTTGGCATAACGGTACACGATTAACGATAGATGATGGTTATGCATCCTATGACGGTCAACTTCTTAATCGAGCAAACTTTCCTTCTCTATGGGCTAAGGTACAAAGCAAATTTGTACTTATTAGTGATGCTGAATGGTTAGCAAATCCAACTAAACGTGCTGCTTACTCTTCAGGAGATGGAGTTACGACATTCAGGATGCCTGACTTAAACGGATTCTTAGCTGACTCTATTAAAGGGTTGTTCCTTCGTGGTGATGGTAATGGATCTATAGCAGGAGAAACAATTTATCAAGCGACTATTTTTAAAGATGCTATTCGAGATATTCAAGGTACGACACCTTGGAAATCCTATCTTGGGGATTCTGGTGGGGCTTATACGAACAGTACATCAGTAACAGGTGCTTTTGTTTCAGGCACTCGTACTACAGGAGGACATACACTGTCTGGCTCTTCTTGGACCTCTGTAAGTTCATCATCTCATGCACCTATGGAGTTTAAAGCATCTAATGTCGTACCTACAGCAGGAGAGAATAGACCTGTATCAGCAGTTGGTATTTGGATCTGTAGAGTTAGTGCAGGAACAGCAGAACAGGTGTTACCTAATACAGCTCCTAGTTTAACAGGTGGCAATACTTGGGCAGGAAGTCAAAGCGTACAAGGTAATCTAACCGTATCAGGAAAAATAACAGGTGATATTAGATCTTCGATAAATGCTACAGGTGAAGCTCCTGTTTATGCATGTAGAGCATGGGTCAATTTTAAAGGAATTGATACAGTAGCTATTAATGCAAGTGGGAACGTATTAAGTATCACAGATAACGGTACAGGTGATTACACAATCAATTTTGATAAACCAATGCCACATACAAACTACTGTCTAGTAGGTACTGCATCACAAGGTAGTACTGCTTCAGGAGCAACTTCAGCAAACATATTGGTTGAATATAAAGGTACAAGTACAAGCCTAGCACTAAAAACAATAAATGCAGTACGCATAGCTACTGTTGATAATAACCAAGATAGCTTCTTTGATTCGTTTTCTGCGAATGTCGCTATATTTTGTTAAGGAGATTTTTATGAAAGCAATATATATAAATAATGAAGGTATAGTATCCGTTGTACATCCAACAGAATCAGCTTTACAACGATACACAATAGAAAAAATAGCAATCATCAGTATTCCATTAAACGTACCATTTTGGATAGTGGAAGATGAATTAATCCCTACTGATAGAGAGTATAGAAATGCTTGGGAGTTAGACCTAGATACAATTGGTAATCCTTCAGGCTATGGAGGTCAAGAATGATTATTATCAATCCTCAGAAAGTAGTACAAATTAAAAGACAGCAAATACCATCTTTAACTAAGCGTCAATTTAACCTGGTCATGTATGACAATGGATTACTGACTCAAGTTAAAGAATTATTATCTCAAAATGAACGTACTCAAATCGAATTTGAAAGTACAGACACAATATCTAGACTACATCCTACAGTTATTCAACTAGCTCAAGCTTTAGCCTTAACAGAAGAAGAAGTAGATCAGATGTGGCAAGACGCACTACAAATAAAATAATTAGAAGAAGAATAATGATTAAAACAGGTGATATTTACTTATCAACTTTTTTATTTGGAATAGGGTTCGTTATCTACCTAGCTAAATCTGTTGCAACTTCAGATCAAGATACATGGAAAGTTATTGGAGCTAAGGCTGTACTTAACGGTATGACTAGCTTAATGGCAGGATCTATCTTGATTTGGGCTTCTGTACCTACTATTGCAGTAGTAGGCGCAGCAGCAGTACTAGGAACACTAGGATCTGAACTCGTTATCAAATATTTAAAGCGTCAACTCAACAAGAACATTAAAGATTTAAAACCAAACAAAGAAGAATAATAATGGGATACAAGCTCGGTACTAAGAGCTTGTCTAATTTAAAAGGTGTTCATCCTGACCTGGTTAAAGTGGTCAAGAGAGCAATTGAATTAACTGAATGTGATTTTACAATTACAGAAGGATTAAGAACGAAAGAAAGACAAGCTCAACTCTTAAAAGAGAAGAAAACAACAACTAGCAATAGTAGACATCTTACAGGTCATGCAGTTGATCTTGCAGCATGGGTAAATAATATAGTCTCTTGGGATTGGAAATATTACTATCAGATTGCAGATGCTATGAAAAAAGCAGCTTCAGAACTTAACGTCTCAATTGATTGGGGTGGAGATTGGAAGAAGTTTAAAGATGGACCACATTTTGAATTAACATGGTCCAAGTATCCTAAATAATAGGATTGCCCTTACTCAACTAGAGTAGGGGCTTTTTTTATTAGTCTTCAATAACTTCAGGAGTAAAGTCTACAACATCGTCTAATGACAGTTGAACATGACCTAGAATAATCTCCTTAATATTTTCAGGAGTCATTGGTTTACCTTTAGCAGTAATAACGTGTTCTTTAGATCCTTCTTCATCTTCAATGGCATATACAAAATCTCGTTTTGTTTTGAACTCGCCACTTTCTAATTGAATAGCGTTTACGATCTTATAGGTATGGTCAAATAGCCAATCACAATGATGGAAGATCGTATGATCAACTACAGCAAACTTCTCACCTTCTTTTAAAAGTTTAAGCTCTTCAACTCCATCTTTATCAAGGATGATTCCATGACCTTTAACGATTTCAGATCCATCTTCATAAGTTAATGTGAAAGATTCGCCTACTTTTGTAACAACGATATTTTTAATTTTGAACTGATTACTTGGAAGATGCTTAGCTAATTTATATTGTTCACCATCGACAAATACTTCATTAAAAGCATCTACACTATCTTCATCACAAAAGATGAATGAATAGTGATCTTCACTGTTAGTTTTGTTATAAGCAACAATATTATATTTATTATCTACTAGATCTTCATACTGCTCTAAAATATCAAGAAGAGTTACAGGCTGTAGATCATATAGTGGGTTGTCATGGCGATCTGTAACTTTTAAAGATGCTAGTTCAGGGTCTTCAGGATTGTAAGCATAAACTTGTTTACGAATAGAATCGTAGGAGATTACTTTTTGAGTAGCTTCAGGAATAATAAAAAAATGATGTGTGTTCATATTCTCCCCCAAGAGAATAGTTTTTATAAATAATGTCAGTATGTGTGAAATATAAACCAATACCATTAGGCTTTTAGCTTATATTTTTAATGAACGGTCAAAGAACAGCCGTAAATATCAAATCACATGCAGAAAGTAGCCGTTTCCGCTTCTTTGCGACTTCACATGACGGAACAGGATCATACACCTAAATCAGATACAAATAGGAATAAGACTAAGCACTATATGAGCAAAGAAGCGGGCGATTTTTTGAAGGGTATAGGCACTGACTTAGTACCTATACAGATTCTATTTTGTATTCAGTTTAAAATTAGGGTGCTGACCTGAAGCCATTAAAAAGACAGTCCATGTTTGTTTATTGGGTTGCCTCTCTCCTGCTTCATACTTTCGCCATAATGCACCATCTGAAAGCCCTGCAAGCTTGGCACACTGAGCAGCAGATAAACCTAAATCTAGTCTAAGATCTTTTATCAAGTTTGCTTCAGGAGCTTCTATTAAAAAGTTTTCAAAGGTCATATTTTCAAATTTACTCATTAAAAAAGCTCCATGTTTCAGGAGCTTGATATTATCACTTAATTGGCTTTTAAGGTACGTTGTCCCTTTAATCTTATAGTCCTGTTTAGATGTATTTCAGCCATAAAAGCAGACTTATAGCCTAGTACACCGTTTGCAGATCTCAGAATAAAGCCTGACTTATGCATAAACCAAACATGAAAAGGGTTTTCATACTTGCCCTTTGTATCCTGTGAAATAATATAGACTTCACCTGATTCAACTTTAACAACTTTTACAACTTGATCAATATCAACCTTTGCCATAACAGGAACAGCAGAAGGAAGGCGAACAGCTAAACGGCTAAGAGCTTCAGACTTAAAAACTTGTGCATTCATATCTATAGCTCCTTTAAGCTCGAACAGATTTAAAGTGTCGAACTAGGTCGCCTTTAACCGTAGTTAAAAAAGAATCTGAACGGCTTAGGCATACTTCGATAAGCTCATAAGATGCCTTATTGATTCTATAAAATCGGTCTAAATGGTTTGGGTAATAACCTGAAATTTTTACAAAATAACAAGTCTTACCATTACGAACAGTTTTTAAAAGTTCTGCATGTTTTTGTTGTTTAGCAACATAAGCCAAAGATGAAATATTTGTTTTCATGTCTATAGCTCCCTTCAGTGGTTGCTATAGATGAAGTTGCCAACAGTCACAAAGTCATTAATCTTTGCATCTCTTCCGTAGGCTTCATAATCTACGTAGCCCTGTAAAGCTTCAGGAATCTCAATACAACTTAACTCATGGATTAAGTAGTGACCAAAATCATAATCAGACATATCTTCACAAAATTGGTTTTCATCGTGCCATTCTTGAGCCTGAGATAAATCAGAAACATAGCCTTCATCTTTTAACTGCTTGAATAGGTCTAGATCTTCTTGGAAGTGTCCTTCCATGATTAGCTCAATAGCAGATTCAAGATCTTTGAAATTGTCTACATCCATGTAGGTATCTTCTTGCAAGCCTTCAACTTGCCAAAACTCGATTTCTGTATCGCCAATGATGTCACGAAGGTCGTCCATATCATCGAAATAGATGTTTAAGCCAAAATCAAAAGTAAAGCTGAAAGCTTCAAGACGGAATAATTTAGAAGAGTCAGATGCTTTATTAGAGAAATCAAATGCGTTCATTGTATAAATCCTAGACTAAGGTTTTCTGCTAGTCCTGACAGTCGGTACAATGTGTACCTCTAAGGCTTTTTATCTCTCACCTTATGCTTATAATTATATAGGTACTATGTACCCAATACAACAATAAATACTTGTTTTTACTATATTTTAATTATATTAATAGAGCTATTATTAGCTGTTTTTATTATATGAAAAGTGTTTTATCTTAACCTGGCTCTACATATACAGAGCGAGTGTCTACGAGTGAACTGTCCTAATTAAAAAATTCGCCCATACTTTCCTTGATTACAAGCTCCCTTATAAACATCATGCGGTAGATCTAAGCAATGCTTTGCTTGCGACAAATGGAACTAGAACACTAAATTGTGTTAATTCGATAACTATTGAAAGTCTAATTCTTTAGTGATAGATTTACTAAATATTTTACTAGATGAACTAGTAAGCATTTTACTAAAAGGTAGTCTTATGGAAATCCCTAATCATTTAAAACATAAACCAATTGTATTGTTAGAAGACTATGCAAAAATGGATGGTATCTATAATGCTAAAACAACAGATGCTCAGGGTCTAACAATCGGTCTTGCTCAATGGAATAAATCTAATGGTAAAGAATTATCAGCTAAGGTGTGGAGATATACAGGTGAAAAATGGTCGAGACAATCTGAGGAGCTACCTTTGCACCGTGTTCTTGATCTTGCCAGTCTGCTTTGTGCTTCAATAAGCTATGCAAAGAACAATACCTTACCTAGTCATGGAGACTTCCAAGCTAGACTGATAAAAAACCCTGAGTTACTCCAACTCCTTAAAGATAGTCTTGAGGACGAAGAAAATAAGCAAGTTTTAGAAATCTCACTGAAACGTCTATCTGACTATTTAAAGTCGCTTGGTTATTAGGAGACTTTTTGCTCTTAATTAATCCTTATTAATATCTAAAAAACATACAACACTATTGGCAAAATATTACAAAACTGCCTATAAATTGAATGAAAAAGCGTGGAACATAAAAAAGCCTAGTTTTCATGTAAGACTAGGCTTTATAAGTATTTGATATATAAATATTAGTTAAGTAGCATTTCGTATAATATCCATTATGTTAAATTGAGTCTTTATGAGAAATTAATAATCTATGTTTGTTTGAGATTGAAGTATATTTAAAAAAATTAAGTTGTTTTTTTAAATGCATAACTTCATCTTTTAGTTTTTTGATTTGTTGATCTCTTTCGTCCCGTATAGGGGAAGTAAGTTCACCAAATTTTTTAACTAACTGGCTATATTCAATCAAGTTATTGTAGTCAAGTTCGAAATCTCCGCTTTTTATATATTTAAGTATAGTCGAGCGAGGTTTTTTATACGCTATAGCAGCATCACTGATCGAAAATTTTTTTAAAAAGTGATGATGGTTATCTAGCATATTATTTCACTTAAGGCATTATTAATTTGGTAGATATATGTTAATAAAATTAACAGGCGGATTCAAGCGACACATATAAGATATAAATCTTTAATCATTATTGGTTGATAATTGAACGTTTACTTTACACATACCCTACTCTGATAATTTTTCTATTATTAAATCAATATGCTTTTAAAAATTTATATTATTAACATAATACACCTTATACGAAATGCGTTATAATTATCTATAGAAACCAATGCTGTAGTTTCTAGTTTATAGCCCATCTTCCCCAAGGTGGGTTTTTTTTATGATTTTTCACGTTCCACGCTTTTTTTTGAGCAATGTTTCACGACTTTGTTCATATCAGTTAAACAATCGTGGTTAATCATAGGGTCTAAAAAAACGGCTCCAAAAGCCCCTTTTTTCGGATTCTGGTTGTTCAGGGGTAGCAATCTGTTTAGGTGAACCGTACTGGGTTTATCGGAGAGAAGTTTTAATACCTAAATTTATGTAACTATAGAGTATAGCCTAACGGAACAATTTAGGACCTAGTAAAATCATATAAAAATCAGTATCTATAGACTTAACTTTCTATTTCGGTACAATATGTATCTATAAATCTAATAGCTAACGGTACAAAATGCCTAATCATGTCGGTTACATTCGAGTCAGTTCAATTGAACAAAATACGGAACGCCAATTGGATGGCATCCACCTTGATAAAACCTTCACAGAGAAGGCAAGTGGTGGTAGCCGTGAACGCCCTCAATTGAACGCTATGCTCGAATACCTTCGTGATGGTGATACGGTGCATGTTCACAGTATTGACCGCCTGGCACGAAATACGAATGATTTGAATGAAATTGTGAACAGTCTGAATGATCGTGGCATAACCATTATTTTTCATAAAGAAAATCTGACCTTCAGCCATGATGTAGCACAATCGGCAATGAATAAACTTATGTTCCAGATGCTTGCTGCATTCGCTGAATTTGAACGCTCTATGATCCGTGAACGTCAAAAGGAAGGTATTGCTAAAGCCAAAGCGAAGGGCTTGTATAAAGGCAGGAAGCGCAAAGTAGACTATTCAGAAATACAAAAAGCCATGCAGGAAGATGGCTCGACTTTTAGAAGTGTGGCTAAAAGGTTTGGTGTGGGTGTTGCTACAGTTCAACGTGCCCTACAGCAAAAGCCTTAATGGTGATCAGTCATTAAGGCTAGTACATTTATCATATTAGGCTGCTAGTTTCTGCTCAATTGCTGCAATTGCCAAACCTTGAGTCGGGATATTCATACAACGGACGCTATCTGTTTTTAAATCAATTTTAGATAACAGCGAACTCAAGCGACCAATGCCAATTTCACCAAAATCTGTATCCGTAATAAATTCAGCTAACGTATGAATTGAAATATTTTCTTGATTCCAAGATTTATATTTTTCAACTGCAACAGATAATGAAGCTTTGAATAATTCAATATTGCCGTTTTCAACTTTATTTGCCATTTCTAATACGGCTTCTTTAATCACATTAAATGACTCAAGATCTAAGAATGTCGCAACTGCTAAAATAAGCGCGTACTTCTTAAAATCAGCTTTATCTTCACAGATATTGTAAAGCTTGATCATTAATGGAATACGTTTTTCAATCTCCTTACGGATTTCAAAAATTAGTTCAAACTGGTCGGAATCAATATCATTCCGCAAACGGTTTAATTCAGGTGTATTCTCAGTCCAATCAATTTTTTTATCGGATGTTTTTGTTAGATCCACTGTAAAGCTACCGATAAACTCCTTAGATGCTGTAGCGAATTGATGCAATGATACAGGGGCAACCACATACTGAGATCCGCGTTTATGTTCATCTGCCTGGGTGCGGAAATGCTCTTTCAATTCAGCATCATAGATTGTGCCTAATGTATTGTAATAAGGCATCGCATTGGCAGTCATACAAGCTTCAGTGCTATTCAGCTTTTTATGCATCGTAGTGCGGTACGCCCAAGATCCGTAAATGTGCATAAAGTCCGTTGTTAAAGCATCAGCCGTTTTCAACATAACAGTGGTGCGTTGATTCGCTGCAAGGCATTGTGCAAAGCTGAACACAGTTGCTACTAAGGCTTGGTTAGCGTCTGTAAAAGTAAAATCACAGAGTTCAGCGAACTTAACTTTTTGCTCATTCAGTTTTTGAAATTTTTCATTGGATTGGACCAGATCTTCAATTTTGAAACTCTCTTTTTTAACTGCATCAAGCGATTCTTGCTCTTGGCGTTCAGCATCTTTTTTAGCCTGATCTTCTGCCATCTGTTTTTTCCATGCTTGGAACTGTGCAAATTCTTCTGCGTCAAATTGAGTTGTTGTGTTCGTCATTTTATTCACCTTATTGGGTTGTTGAGTTGTGCCTGGTGTTAGCAGGACTTCCATATCGTTGCGCTCCGATGTGATTCATAATATCCATTATTTATTATTTCATGCAACTAAAAGTTGCATAATGTTTTTAAGCGAATTATACTAACAATCATAGATTGTTAAAAAGATATAAGAGATTGATCAAATGAGTAAAATTTGCACACTAGATATTGTGAATGGCTATGTTATTAACCAAATAAGGTTAGAAGCAGGCTATAAAAAGCAGGGTGAACTTGGTAAAAAGTTTGGAATGAGCCATGCAGCGATAGGTAAAATGGAAAGGGGAGAATCTTCTATAAGTTTGGAGTTTTTAACTATCTTGGCTGAAATGATTGGAACTAAGGCAAGTAAAATTGTTGCTGTTATTGAAGAGATAACTGATTACCTGACCAAGCATGAAGTAGCCTTTTTGAGTCAAACTACATATAACATAATGCATGGATTGATTAAGGATACTGAAGGTGAAGAAGATTATGAGGAAAATATAAATAGTCTTATTCTTCCTACCAATTTTGAAGACCACATATCATTAGATCTGAAAAAATCTGTGAGAAATCTTGTATCTAAAAAACCCGATCTTGATGTTAAACAAGTTCAAGAGAAGGTTGAGGTAGCAGCAACAAGTTTCATTAATCCTACAGATATAGCAAGTACATCAGGCATAGCAATGGGTGTAGCTCTAGCATCAGTTGCAAATCCATTGTTAGGTATTGGTATCGGTGCTTCCTTACTTGCTACAAAATTTATTAAAAATAAAAAAGCTCCATAAGGAGCTTTTCTTTTACACGCTATAGGTCTTCGCCTTTGCAGGCTTATTCTTTTCACGTTCAGCTTTACGCTGCTCACTGAGTTTCAAATGCTCTTCATCACTTAATTCAACCTTTGCTAAATTGAGTGGCTTACTCATCGTAGCATTAAATTTTTCTGCACCTAGAACACGCTTTGCTTCTTTCAAAACCACATCACGGATGAAGTCATTCAATGACTCCCCGACAAAACCTGCTGCTTCTTTTAAAACTTTCTCTTCCTCATAATACAAAGGCACAGATGCCAAGCGTCCATGTTCTTTACGGTAGCGTTTTTTTACTTCGCCTGTATGCGGTGTAAGAATGATTTTGTATTTTAAGTTACGTGTGTATTCAACTTCCTGCTCTGCAACATCATCTAATGTGGCTTCAGGATTAGTCTGGATCTCGTCTAGGTCATCACCAAAACCTATTTTCGCTTTTAACTTGCTCATTATAGGATCTCCACCAAGAACTCATTGAACTCATCTTTAGCCTTCGAGCTACCCATTTCCAACACAGATAAGCCTTGTACTGAAGCATCACGGAACTGTTTACGGTCACGGATCACAGTGTTCAATATCTTGAATTTAGGGAGCGTATGAAGCAGTTCAATTGAATCTGCCACTTCAGTTGATTTTGAGTTTGAAGGGGCTTTGTTGACCACAATAAACGGCTCAAGCTTTTCATTGACCTTTTGGAAGGTGTTAAACATCTTCAAGACAAATGGCAATACTTCAACATCTGCTTGGCTTGGTTGAGTCGGTACAATCAATTTATCTGCGACTTGCAAGGCACTACGGAACTCTTCTGAATCACGCCCAGCGACATCTAGGACCACGTATTTATATTTCTTTTGAAGGTCTAGCAGAACTTTCTTTAAGTCGCCTTTATGATGCTCGGTATCAATCTTGTTTTCAGCTCTACGCTTTGACCATTTAACAGCAGATTGCTGATCATCAGCATCGACTAAAACTGTCTCCCCTTTCTTGCTTAAAGCTACAGCTAGGTTTGTAGCTAATGTTGTTTTACCAACTCCACCCTTTTGATTCGCTATACAGACAATCATTTTTCTTATGCTCTAAATACCTTTAACAATAGAGCTATTTTAATTTTAAAAACAAGTAGAATCCAGTTAAATATTTTCTTAATTT